>NZ_JBEYXK010000005.1:179067-209528 GCF_040645035.1 Streptomyces sp. NPDC046876
TGCCCGCGGCACGCCCCGCGGCCTTGTCGCCACCTGTGGCGGACCGGGGGTCCGAAGCCCGGCCGCTGTCGGCCGACTCGACGTCGCCGGAGCGCCCTGCGGCACCCTCCGTGGCCCGGCCCGGGCCCGAAGCGGAAGCGGACGGCTTGTCCGCGCCCGCGGCGCCCGGCTTCACGGTGCGGAAGACCGCGGTGCGCTCGCCGTCGGCCGCATCACCGTCGCCGGACGGCTTGGCCGGGGCGGAAGCCGACGCCTTCTTCGGCTGGAACAGCGACCCGCGCTCACTGCCGGAGTACTCGACGTCACCCGACGGCTCGGCGGCAGAAGCGGAAGCCGAGGCCTTCTTCGGCTGGAAGAGCGAGGCGCGCCCGCTGTCGGCGGAGTCGACGTCACCCGACCGCTCGGCGGCCTTGTCCGCCGAAGCGGAAGCCGACGGCTTGTCCGCGCCCGCGGAGGCGCGGCCGCTGTCGGCGGCGTCGGCCTCGGCCTCGGCCGGCTTGGTGTCCCGGGACGAAGCGGAAGGGGCGTCGATGCGCGGGGCGCGGAAGACCGCGGTGCGCTCGCTCTCCGCGGCCGGCTCGGCGGCGGAAGCGGAAGCAGAAGCGGAGTCGAACTTCGGCGCGCGGAAGACGGCGGTGCGCTCGCTGTCGGCGGGGTCGGAGTTCACCGCGGCCTTGCCGTCCTCCTGGTCGGAGTCGAACTTCGGCTCGCGGAAAACGGCCGCCCGGGCGGGCGCCGAACCCGGCTCGGAGTCCACTCGACCGGAGGACGCGGAAGTCTTCGCGTCCGCGCCGGAACCGGCGGAGCCGGACTCGGCGTCATCCCCCGCGTCCGAATCCGCGTCCGAATCAGCGTCCGAGTCCGTATCGGCATCCGCATCCGCGGTGGCGGTGCGCGCCGACGACGAGGCCGGCTTCACCGCATCACGGTCAGCCTCCCCAGCCGAGTCACCCGAGTCACCCGAGCCACCCGCGGACTCGGGATCCCGCGGCCGGAAAACCGACAACCGCGGGTCGCGCTCCGCAGCGGACTTCGCCGCCCCCGGCACTCCTTCATCAACCGACTTGTCGGGGGACTCGCCCGCCACCAGTTCCTCCTCGATCTCCACCACGTCCGGCTGTCCGAATGTCTAACAGTGTCCCGTCTCGGGAGCATCGCCCTCGCGCTAGACGAGAACGACATAGTTGCCGGTTCCCCCACAAAGCGAACAGGCGCTCTCGACAGATGAATGTGAGAGGCGTCACCCTGTCACTCATCCACGCGGGGAGGCATGGATGGGCAGGAGCCGCAGAACAATTCCGGAGGAGCTTCTGCTGCTCGCTTTGGACCCGGCCACGGGTACCACGGCGCAGCCGCAGTCGCTCGACCTCGGCCTGGCCGGGGCACAGCTAGTGGAGCTGGCTCTGGCAGGACGGATAGCCCCTGACGGGGATCGTATCGCCGTGGTGATGCCACGGCCGACAGGAGATCCGACTCTGGACTCCGCACTGGAACTGCTGCGCAGGCGCGGCAGCCCGGTACGGGCGGTCCACTGGATCGGCGGACCCCGGCTGGGGCTCCGCCAGGTGTACCTCGCCCATCTGGAGCGCTGCGGCATGGTCCATGCCGTCGCGGGTCAGATGTGCGGAGTGCTGCCGACGACGCGCTACCAGGCGACGGACACGGCGATCAGCCGTGAGATCCGGGCCCGGCTCGACAGCGCGATCCGCACCGGCGTGCCGCCGGACCCGCGGACCGCGGCGCTCGCCGCGCTGGCCCATGCGGTCGGCCTCGGCAAGCACCTGTACCCGGGCAACGAGGGGCGGTCGTCCAGGTCCCGGCTGCGGGACCTGATCCGGCACGACCCGATGGGCGGCCTCGTGGCGCATGCCGTGATGGACGTCCAGAACGGCGTGGCCGCACAGCCGCGCCGGGAGCGTGCAGCAACACCGCCCGCCGCGCGTGCCACGGCGAACGGGGTTCCGATGCAGGCCCGCCGCACGGGAGCAATGGCGCGCGTCGCCGCGCACTGAGCCGGGAGGCACGAGCACCCGGCGCCGCACCGGCACCACCAGGCACCACCAGGCACCACCGGCCGCACCGGCACCACGCGGCACCACCGCGCACCACCCGGCACCACACCGCACCATGCACGACGCACCGCGGCACCACCGAGAACCACGCGCAGATCCACAGCTCCACCGAAACGCCATCGCCGCAACCGGAGTCGTTCCCGACCCGGTTCGGGAGCCGCCAGCGCGCGGGGTGGCGAGGCCGGTCCGCCGGTCTCGCCACCCCGCGCGCCCGCATTTCCGGGCCGTTCTCCGGCGCCGCCCCGCCCTTCGGTGGCAATCTGCTCACCATCAGACACGCAGAGAGACAGATCCAGAAGAAGGCGGAGGTGCCGTTCACGTGGCGTCCAATGTCAATCCCACCGTCCGACGCCGCCGACTGGGCATGGAGTTGCGCAAGCTCCGCGAGGACAAGGGCATGACGGCCGAACAGGTCGCCGAGCGCCTGCTCGTGTCCCAGTCGAAGATCAGCAGGTTGGAGAACGGCCGCCGGTCCATCAGCCAGCGCGACGTCCGCGACCTGTGCGACGTGTACGAGGTCGAGGACCGCCGGCTCGTCGAGTCCCTGATGCAGATGGCCAAGGACTCCCGCCAGCAGGGCTGGTGGCACGCCTTCGGGGACATCCCGTACAGCGTCTACATCGGCCTGGAGACCGACGCGGCCAGCCTGCGCACGTACGAACCCCAGATGGTCCCGGGCCTGCTCCAGACCCCGGAGTACGCCCAGGCCCTGATCCGCGGCGCACTGCCCGAGACGGCGCCCGCGGACGTGGAGAAGCGCGTACAGGTGCGCATGCACCGGCAGAAACGCCTCTCCGAAACCGACAACAACAACCCGGACGTCGGTCCCCTCCGCCTCTGGGCGGTCATCGACGAGGCCGTGCTGCGCCGGCATGTGGGCGACGCACAGGTCATGGTCCGCCAGCTCGAGTACTTGATAGAGCAGTCGGAGCAGCCGTACATCACGGTGCAGGTGATGCCGTTCTCGATGGGGGCGCATCCGGGGGTGAACGGCCAGTACGCGATCCTGGAATTCCCGGACGCCTCCGACTCGACGGTCGTCTACATCGAGGGCGTCACGAGCGATTTGTACCTGGAGAAGGCCAATGACGTTCAGAAGTACAGCGTGATGTACGAGCACCTGCGCGCCCAGGCCCTCAATGTGGAACAGACGCGGCAGTTCATCGCCGAGATCATCGACCAGTATTCAGGCAAGGACAAGTAAACAGGGAGGAAACGGGCCAGGTGGCGAGGGGGGGGCGGGTACGGTACACCGTCAAACCCCAGCCACATAAGTCCTGAATGGAATATGCCACCCGGTCGGGTGAATGGCCTCTTCGCCCCTCGGATGGTGCCGGTAGCGTCGATCACGTCGGCCTGAAGAAACGAATGCGCCGACGCAACACCCCTTCTGGCACCACTCGCAGAACCGGAGAAAAACCATGGCTATTCGTCAGGGCGCGACGGAAAACTGGACCAAGTCCTCCTACTCCGGCGGAAACGGCGCCTGCGTCGAGGTCAAGTCCCCCGTCATGGAGGCCATTGCGGTCCGCGACTCGAAGGTGCAGGACGGCCCGTCCCTCACCTTCGCGCCGGGCTCCTGGGCCTCCTTCGTCACCGGCGTCACCGAGGGCGGGCTGGGGCACCTCGTCTGAAGGCCACGAGGAACGCCCTGCCCGCAGCATTGACCGCAGCCCTCTCGACTGGTCCGCCGTCCTGGCCGAGGGGGCTCTGTCATGCCCGGCACCGCCCGCCCGGCTACCTCAGCTGATCGACGTACCGGTCGGTGCCGGGCACGGTCGGGATGAACGGCGCCACCAGCTCCACCCGCCCCAGCCCGGCCCCGGCCACCTCGGCGTCCAGCCCGCGGAACCGGTCCCAGCAGCTGCGCGGATCGGCCTCCAGGAACCACAGCAGCGTCAGCCGGGTGTCGACCCCCTCGACCTGCTTCACGTACGTCATCCGGTCGCCGGGCAGCGGCGTCGGCCGGAACACCACCACCATCGCCGCCGGCGAACCCGCGAGCCGCGCCGGCAGGGCCCGGCCGCACAGCCACTCCAGCAACTCCGCCCGCTGCTCGGGCCCCTCGGCATCGACGACCTCCACCACCAGCCCCTCGTACGGGTGGTCCAGGGCATGGAAGTCCCGCGGCCCGGCGGCCCCGTCCCGGTACACGGTCGCCGCATGGTCCTGGAACGCGGTGAAGACATGCGTCCGCTCCCGGTACACGCGGGCATCGCGGTTGAGCCGCTTGTTGATGCCGACGGTCCACTTCATGTGCTCGTCGTAGCGGCCCTCGGTGACCCAGTACGTCGAGATGTAGCACCCGGCGGTGACCGGCTGGGCCACCGCCGACTTCTCCGGGTAGCGCAGCTCCTGCAGCTCCCTGGTGGCCACCCACCGGCGGCCCGCGTACATCCACGGCATGGCCATGGCCCCGGCGTAGTAGTGGTCGTCCTCGTACCAGCGGTTGTACGCGTACTCGTGGCCGGGGTGGGGCTCGACCATGGTGATCAGCGCATGGCCGGGGCGCACCCCGTACGGTCCGACGGCCGCCAGCACCGCATAGTCCTCGACACGGGTGTCTTCTGTCGTCATGCAGGGCTATCTAGCCGACGCCCCCTCAGATAGCGATAGCCGCGACGACATCCCACCCCTCGATACATAGATGCCATCTACACCCACCCCCGTCTGGCATGCCCGGACGCCACCACGAAGGAGCCGCCATGCTGCCGCCACTCGCCGCCCGTGCCACCGCCGTAGGCGGCTCCCCGATCCGCGAGATCCTCGCGCTCACCGCCCGCCCCGGGGTCATCTCCTTCGCCGGCGGCCTGCCCGCCCCCGAGCTCTTCGACACCGAGGGCCTCAGGGCGGCCTACGACGCCGCCTTCACCGCATCGGCCGGCCGGGCCCTGCAGTACTCGACCACCGAGGCGTCCCGGAGCTCCGCGAGGCGGTCGCAGCCCGCGCAACGACCCGCGGCCTGCCGACCACCCCGGACGACCTGCTGATCACCACGGGCTCCCAGCAGGCCTTCACCACAGGCCTGAACCGCCTGGCCTCGGCCCAGGCGGTGTCGTAGCCGCCAGCGGGGGCTCACGGTCCCTAGGGTCTTGGCCAGAACGGCTTGTTCGGTCGACCAGGAGTACTGCCTTGCGATCCACGGAAGCCTCACTACGTCTTGGCTGGAACCGTGAGACCGCGACCCTGGCACTCCTGTCCTTCGCGATGCTGGTCGTCTCCCTGGACCAGTACATCGTCGTCGTGGCACTGCCTGACATCGCCCGCGATCTGGGCTACTCGGCGCAAACGCTCCAGTCGGTGATCAGCGCTTACGCGGTGGTCTCGGCCGGCTTCCTGCTGTTCGGCGGCCGCGCCGCGGACCTGCTCGGGCGACGCAGGATCCTGGCGACCGGACTCGCTCTGTATGCCGGAGCGGCACTGGCGGGCGGACTCGCCACCGGGCCCGCCCTGTTGCTCACCGCACGCGCGGTTCAAGGACTCGGCGGGGCCTTGGTCTTCCCCACCACGCTGGCGGTCATCAACACCACCTTCGCCGAAGGCCGGGCACGCAACCGCGCCTTGGGCATCTGGGGCGGTGCGGGCGCGGCCGGCCTGGTGATCGGCGTGCTGCTCGGCGGACTCCTGACCCAGGCCTTCGGCTGGGAAGCTGTCTTCCTGGTCAACGTCGCTCTGGCCGGTCCGGCGCTGCTGCTGTCTTTCGTGCTGATCCCGCCCGACGGTGAACGCGAGAAGGGTCGCACGTTCGACCTGCCCGGGGCGCTGAGCGTCACGGCGGGCGTCACCCTGATCGTTTTCACCCTCGTCCAAGGACCCGCACTGGGCTGGTCCTCCCCGGGCATCGTGATCAGCGCCGTAACCGGCCTGCTCCTCCTCGCAGCCTTCGCGGTGAACGAGCGGCGCAGCTCCGACCCGCTCGTCCCCCCTCGGCTGCTGTCGAACCCCAACCTCATCACCGGCGTCGTCATCGCCTTCATGTTCATGGCGACCTTCGGATCCGTGCTCTACTTCCTGTCGATCTACTTCCAACAGGTCCTCGGCTACGACGCCCTGCAAACCGGCGCCGGCTTCCTGATCCCCACAGCGGTCGTGGTGGCAGGCTCGACAACGGCCGGCTCCCTCGTCACCCGGCTCGGGCTCAGAAGCACGCTGATGGCCGCCCTCGCCATCGGCACACTCGGCGCCGCACTTCTCGGCGTCGCGATCTCCCCGGACGGCTCGTACGCCGAACTGATCCCAGGGCTCGTCGCGCTCAGCATCGGTGACGGCGTGGTGTTCACCACCATGTTCATCGCAGCCGCGACCGGAGTGGCAGCCCGGGAACAAGGCATTGCCTCAGGCATCGCCTCCACCGGCGCCGGCCTCGGTGCCGCAGTCGGCCTCGCCCTCCTCGTCCTGGTGGCGACGGCCGGTCTCGACGACCTCACCGGCGAACCCCTGTGCATCGCCACAGCAGAGGGAATCAGCACCACGCTGTTCGTGGTGGCCGGCGGGATCGCCGCCATGCTCCTCCTCGCCGTAACCCGGTGCCCGACACCCCCGGCACGAAGACCGGCTGCCGTACCCCGCCGTCGCTGCTGACGCAGGCGCATCAGTCGGACGCCTCTGCATACCGGGGCAACCCCTCGCTGGAGATCGTCCACTCGCCGATGGTGACGTCCTCCCCGTAGACGAAGTCCTTCCGCGTCGCGTACCGCGGCCCCTCCGGCGTCGGGTGGATGTCGCTCATCACGGCTCCCGTCCCCGTACGCGGGTCGAAGACCGCATACACCGGGATGCCGATGAGCGGGTAGTCCCGCACCTTCCCGACCCAGTCGTTGTCCGGGTTGGAACGGGACACGACTTCGACTGCCGCGATCACGGTGCGGGGGTCGAAGGACCCCTCGCCCTGCATGTCCTCGACCGCGATGACCATCACGTCCGGGTGACGCATGATCCCTTCGGGCTCGTCCTCCACGTCCGGCGTCCCGACGTGGGCCCAGACCCCGTCCGGCAGGGCCTTCTCCAGGCGCCGGCTGACCAGACCCGCTGTCAGCTCGTGGGGGCGCCCCGGGGCCATCATGTCGTGCACGATCCCTTCTTTGGTGATCTCGAGCTTCCCCGGAACGGTGTCCTCGATCCGGTCGAGGCAGTCGCGCATGCTGCGGTAGGAGGCGCTGCCGTCCGGGGCGCTGGTCATGGTGGCTCCTCGTCGTTGCCCGCGGGCCCGAGTCATCACCTTCATGCTAGGCAGCCGCCAGGCCGTCGCCCCGGCAGTCGCGGCAGCGGCCGGGTGTCGGGGCCCGGAAGGCGCGTTCGCAGCCGTCGCAGGTCTGGAACGGGACCCGGGGCCTGTCAGGGGGCGGCGGACCAATCGGCCCCCACTCGAGGACGGGCAGCACCGGCGGAATCGAGGCGCGCAGCCGGTACGCGACCAGGCCGGCCGGGTTCCGCAGGTCGGACGGCACGTCCGCAGTCAGGGCCCGCCGCACGGCCTCGCGCGCGGCCCCCCGCTCCAGCCACTCCACGACCCCGGGCACGAGCCGCTCGACGTCCCGCTCGGACAGCAGCAACCGCGGCTCCCGCACCCGCAGCCCGCCCAGCAGCTCCGCGGCCTCCCGCTGGACCGGCGTGCGGTCCGCCGCCGCCGACCGCGGTGCCCGTACGGGCTCCTGTGCGCCAACCGGGTCGTCCTGCGGCTCAGGGCGAGGGTCCGGTTCGGGATCCGGCTCCGGGTCGGGATCCCCATCCGGCTCGGGCTCCGGGTCGGGCGGCGCATCGGCCAGCGGAAGGTTGTAGGACACGGTCCGGGTGACGACCTTGCCGTCGGCCGTCCGCATCCGCGTACGCCGCAGGAAGCCGGCCGCCTCCAGCTCCCGCAGCGCCCTCCCGATGCGGTGCTCGGTCTCGGGGAACCGCTCCGCCAGCGCCCGGATGCTGACCTGGGCCCCCTCGGGAAGCGACTGGATGTGCACGGCGACCCCGATCGCCAGCAGCGACAGCTCACGGTGCTGGACGAGCAGGTTGCTCACGACAACGAAGTTCCCCGTGAGGGGGACGTTCGAGTGACGGACGCCGGAAAGGCCACCGGATCGGGCGGTTCCGCGCGGAGCACGGGGCGACGCGGGCATGCCCGCGCTAATCTTCTGGAAGACCATCGGGAAGGCGCTTACTTCCTCGTGGATCAGGCCCCCGGCCGGGATTGCAGTCCCGCCGGGGGCCGTCTCATGTCTGCGGTTGTCGCGGCGAGCATATGCCTGCCAACCACCCCGAAATCCACCCCACTTGGCCAAGTTCACCCAACCGAGCGATTGCGGGCGAACGGGGCGGCTGGAGGGGTTTGGTTGGGTTCTTTCCCCCAGTTCTTTGGTCTTTTGGCCACGAGGCGTTCCGCCCCTCACGCCACCGCCCCGCACCTTCCCCAGTGCCGGTCCGAACCGCCAGTTCGCCGTGCCGACTTCGAGATTCACGTCACTCAGCGTCGCCAGTCGCGCCTACGCTGGACACCGACGACGCCACTGCGCAGCAACACTGTCCGGCGCTTGTCCGGCCTTGTCCTGCCTGTTCGCATCCACGGTGCGGGTACGGGGCGTTGAGGATGTCGGGCACGTCGGGAGTGGGTGCGCATGAGCGTGGACAACGACGGAACGGAAGAGCCGGGCTGGGAAGTCGACCCGGAGGACGAACAAGGCGCCGCGGTAGTCGCCGCGGTGGGCCGCAACCTCAAGGTCTGGCGCGAGGCCGCGGGCCTCCGCGTGGCGGACCTGGCGGCCCGCATGGGCTACGGCGAGGACCTGATCCGCAAGGTCGAAGCGGGCAAACGCATCCCGCGCCCGGAGTACCTGGCCAAGGCGGACGAGGTCCTGTCGGCCGGGGGCCGCATCGCCGCCATGAAGAAGGACGTGGAGCAGGCCCGCTACCCCAAGCGCGTCCGCGATCTGGCCAAGATGGAGGAGCGGGCCGTCGAGATCGGCGCCTATCGGATCCATGGCATACACGGCCTGCTGCAGACCGACGAGTACGCGCGTGCGCTGTTCGAGATGCGGCAGCCCGCCTACTCGCAATCGGAGATCGAACGGTTCGTGGCCGCGCGGGCGGCTCGCAGGTCGATTTTTGATCGCGACCCTGCTCCGTCGCTCAGCTTCGTCCAAGAAGAGGCGACCCTCAGGCGTCGTGTCGGGGGCACAATGGTCAAGCGGCGACAACTCGAACATCTGCTGGAGGTGGTCCAGTTGCGCAACATCGCGTTCCAGGTGATGCCACTGGACGTCGAAGTCCATGCGGGCATGGACGGCGGCATTGAGGTGCTCAAGTTCAGCGACGGCTCGGCAGTCGGACGATCCGAGGGAGCCTTCGGAGGGCGGCCCGTGTCCGACCCTCGGCAGCTCCGGATCTTGGAGCTGCGCTATGGCATGATCCGGGCCCAGGCTCTCACGCCGAGGGAGTCAGCAGCCTTCATCGAGCACGTGCTGGGAGAGACATGACCCACAACTCTGAGCTGGCGTGGTTCAAGAGCAGCTACAGCGACGGCAGCGAGGGCGACTCGTGCGTCGAAGTGGCATGGCGCAAGAGCAGTTACAGCGACAGCGGCGACATCAACGACTGCATCGAAGTCGCGTGGAAGAAGAGCAGCCACAGCAGCTCTAGCAACATCGAGGACTGCGTCGAGGTAGCGGCAGCCCCCACAGCCATCCACGTCCGTGACTCCAAGGACATCACGCGCCCCCACCTCACCTTCGGTCGGACGGCCTGGACCGAATTCATCGCGCTGGCGCGCCCGTAAGCAACGGAGCACCGGACGCGCCAGGGCGAGGGTGAAGCCGGGACGGCCCGGAGGCCGCCGAGCCGACAGGAGCGCGTAGCGATCTGACGCGCACCCCAAAGCCCCCGGCCGCCCTCCCACCCGGCCCGAACCGGCCGTAGGTCCCCCAGGGCCGTCCCTCCCCCCCTCCCCCGGGGGCCGCCCGACAGTCCTTTGTCGTTCCGGGGCGGTCGTCGGGGTCAAGGGTGGCCGCAGGCCATCGCGTAGCGACGCGACGACGAAGGAGGAGCGCCCTTGAGGCCGGCGGCCGGCCCGGAAGGACGATGGGACTGGCGGGCAGCCCCCGGGTGCCTCTCTGAGCCTGTCCAAGCACAGCGAGGGCCCCGCCCGCAGTTCACCGCGGGCAGGGCCCTCAACCTCGTACAGCAGCTCAGACCATCAGACCGTCAGACCCGGTCAGCCGCAATCAACACGTACTGGAACGACCCGTCCCGGTACGAGTTGATGAACGCCTCCTCGATCCCGGTGACCAGCGACGACGTGGCCCGCAGCTCCCAGTACGGCAGCGTCGCCGGCGTCAGGTCGATCACGGCCTGCGGCACGAGCCGGTTGTCGGCCATGGCACGCAGGTACTCCCTCCGGGAGTGGATGTTGCACTCGAAGTGGGCGTTGATCTGCGAGACCCACTTCGACGGCTGCCCGTAGCGCGGGTTCCAGCAACCGGTAATGGTGACGTACCGACCACCGACCTTCAGGATGCGGCTGTGCTCCGACATCAGGTCATGAAGGTCGACGTACATGCTGGACTCGTTGTTCCACGAGCCCGACACCGAGCCCGTCTCGAACGGCATGTCCAGCATGTTGCAGACGCGGGCGGCCACCGACTCCTCGATGCCGAGTTCGCGGGCGCGGCCGTTGGCGAAGTCGGCCTGCTTGGAGGAGAGCGTGACGCCCTCCACCTTGCAGCCGAACCGCTGGTGCGCCATGACCATCGACCCGCCGCGGCCGCAGCCGGCGTCGACCAGGGTGTCGTCGCGGCCGATGGAGCCGAGGTGGTCCAGGAGCACGTCCGTCTGGGCCGACTCCAGCCGGTGCAGC
This sequence comes from Streptomyces sp. NPDC046876, assembly GCF_040645035.1. Taxonomy (NCBI): domain Bacteria; kingdom Bacillati; phylum Actinomycetota; class Actinomycetes; order Kitasatosporales; family Streptomycetaceae; genus Streptomyces; species Streptomyces sp. NPDC046876. The sequence goes on from NZ_JBEYXK010000005.1 coordinate 189,979, forward strand.
TCGGCGATCAGCTTCTTCTCGTACGCGCTGTCCTCGGTGTCCCCGAGCGCGGCGTGGTCGACGTCCCCGATGCCGTAGTGGTGGTGGTAGAGGCCGTCCACGTCACCGAGGCGGAGGTTCACCGGCCTGGCCTCGGCGTTCCAGTAGCGGGCGATGTCCCCCTGGTAGGGCGTGGCGGGGGCGGGGATGAACGCGGTGCTCACAGGGGTGGTGGTGCTGACGGTGCTGGTCACGGATAAGTCCCATCCTTACCGAAAGTCGGTTACCAAAAGTCGGGCAGGCTGTAGCGGTAGGTGTTCGTGCTGTGCCAGTAGTGGTTGCCGTCGACCCAGACGGCCACGCCGCGCAGGAAGCGCAGCACGTTGGGGGCGGGGCAGGCGGCGGCCAGTTCGGCGGACGCGGCCTCGAACTCCTGCATGAGCTCGTTGTGGACCTCGACCGCCTTCAGGTAGCCGTCCCGATCCGAGAGGCCCTCGCGTTCGGAGATCACCACGGGCAGGTTCAGGTGCTTGCCGCGGGCGTCCAGCTCCTTGGTGTACGAGTACAGGTCGTTGGAGATGGTCGTGGCGTTGCCGGCGAGCGCGATGACCCGCTGCATGGCGGGCTGGGCGTGCAGGTCGGCCGGGAGTTCGTACCCGCCGATGCTGTCGGTGAGCGTGGGGCAGGGGCGGAAGTTGTTGAACTGGCGCATCGCCAGGTACTCCCACACCTCGGGCACGTACTCGGTCTCGGCCCAGGCGGCCTCGGCGAGGTAGCCCATGTGCAGGCGGGCCATGTCGTGACGGAAACGGTCCGCCTGGGAGGCGGTGGCCAGCTGCGTGAAGTACTCCATGGCGGAGCGGTAGGCGCGGCGCGGGGCGTCGGAGTGCAGCGACTGCGCCCAGCCGGGGGCGTACTCGGTGGTGGTGTGGACGGGGTCGAGGGCGGTGTGCGCCAGGAGGAGGCGGCCGCCCAGACCTACTGGCGTGCCGCCGTGGTCCTCGCAGTAGACGTCGTCGACGACGTTCTCGGCGACCATAAGGCGGGTGGCGGCCATCAGGTGCTCGATGGTGGGGGCGTCGGGGTGGCAGGCGACCATGTAGCGGGCCACGGAGAAGCCGTCGAACTGGTCCTCCCACTCCGGGGGGTACAGCTCGACCTCGTCCACCGCCCAGGCCTTGATCCGGCGGCTGACCTCGGCCACGCGGGCGGGGTCGGGCTCGGGAACGGGGTGGTAGTAGAGGCCGGGGATCGGCCGGCCGACGGGTTCCGGCGACGGGGACCCTGTCGCGGGTGCCGCTGCCTCCGGCGGGGGTACGGGCAGCTCCGGGACGGCGGTCACCTCTACGGCCGGGCCGCGCCGGGCCGGGGACAGCCCGGCGGTACCGAGGCCACTGGGGCCGCGCAGCAGCCGCTCGAGGGCGCCGCCCGGCTCCGGCGCGACCGGAGCGGCCACGGCCCCTGCGGAAGCACCGGACCCGGAGCGCAGCGCCGCCACGGAGGGCGGCCCCGGCAGACCGGGCCGCCCGCCGCCGGCGGCTTGGACACCGGCTCCGGCACCGGGTTGGGCCGCAGCCCCGGCGATGACGCGGGCCGGCTCCGGCCCGGCGGCGGGCACGGCCCCTTCCGCAGGCAGGACCGACGCGGCCGCCGCAGGTACGGAGGTACCGGGCCCGGAGGCCGGCGCGGCCATCGAAGGCGGCCCCGGCAGGCCGGGCCGCCCCCCGACGGCGGCTTCAGCGCCGGCAGCGGGCTGCGCCGCGGCGGCGGCGAGGACATGGGCCCCGAATCGAGCCGCAGCGCCGGGCAGGCTCGACTGCAGCGGGGAAGGCCCGGGAACGGGCATCCGTAGCTCCTTGATGAGGTGGTTGGGCTGGCCCGGATCCCGGGCGCTCGTCCGACCCGGGAATCCCCGGGCTACCGCAGCCGCCGTGGCGGCGACCAAGAGGCCATACCAGCGGCCGAGCCACCGGAACCGTCAGGCCCCGGCCGCCAGGCGCGGGCCCCTCAGGCGCCGGCCGGGCACGACGCCTCGGCCCCGGCCGGACCCGGGCCCTCAGGTCCCGGCCGCCTGGCGCAGGTACCCGCAGGCCTCGCGGCCATCGGGCGCCGACCGGGCGGCGGATCCATCAGGCGCCAAAGCCTCAGGCCCTGGAACCGCCGGGCCCCAGGCCCCAGGCCCCAGGCCCCCGGCCCATCGGGCCGCAGGGCCCGGCAGGTCCCGGGGCCAGCAGGCGCTGGGCCCCTGGAGCACCGGAGCCATCAGGCCCCAGAGCTGCAGGCGTCGGGACCTGCCGGGCCCGAACCGTCGGGCCGTCGGACCGCGGGCCTCAAGGCCCTGAGACCTGGAGGCCGTACGGCCTCAAGCCTCAGCCGCCGGTGCGTCAGGGCCAGCGACCGTCAGGTCCCGCAGCCATCAGCCCTGAGACCGCCAAGCCGCACAGCCGTCAGCCCTCAGGCACCGAGCCCTCAGCCCTGGGACCGTCAGGCACCCGGGCCGTCAGGCCTCAGGCCGTCAGACCCCAAGCCGTCAGACCCCAAGCCGTCAGACCCCAAGCCGTCAGGCCTCAGGCCGTCAGACCCCAAGCCGTCAGGCACCGCGCCGTCAGACCCCAAGCCGTCAGGCACCAAGCCGTCAGGCTCCGCGCCGTTAGACCCCAGGCCGTCAGACCTGGAACCATCCGACCTTGCAACCATCAGGCCTGAGGCCGTCCAGCTCCGCAGCAGTCACGCCCAAGAGACCGTCAGGCACCCGGGCCGTCAGGCACCCGGGCCGTCAGTCCTCAGGCCGTCAGACCCGACCGTCAGGCCTCAGGCCGTCAGACCCGACCGTCAGGCCTCAGGCCGTCAGACCCGACCGTCAGGCCTCAGGCCGTCAGACCCAGGACCGTCAGGCCTCAGGCCGTCAGACCCAGGACCGTCAGGCCCCGCAGCCGTCAGGTTCGGGCCGTCAGGCCTGAGACCGCCGGACCCCGCAGCCGTCAGGCCGGGCCGATCGAGCGCCCGGGGCCGTCAGGCCCAGACCTCGGGCGCCGCAGCCGTCGGGGCCGTCCCGGCCATCCCAGCCACCACAGCCACCACAGCCGATTCGGCTGCCACGGCCGCCAGGCCAGCCGGCCGTCTCGGCTGCCGCGGCGATCCCGGCCTCCACGGCCATCGAAGCCGTCGGAGACACCACGCCGTCAGACCATCGCGCCCGTCGGGCCATGCCCGCCGTAGCAGCCGACCTGGCCGTCAGGCCAGCGGATCAAGCCGACCGCCGCAGCTGCCCCGGCCATCAAGCCCGAACGGCCACCCGGTCGCCAGGCCGGCCCGGCCCGGTTTGACCCGGCCGGCCCGGCAGAGTCCGCCAGCCAGACGCCCTCAGGCAGCGCCCGTCAGCCAGACCCCGTCAGACCGCCCCGGCCGTCAGGCCACGCCAGCCGGTCACGCCACCCGGGCCGTCAGGCCACCCGGGCCGACACGGCCGCCAGGCCACCCAGGTGCCAAGCCGGCCAAGCTGGTCCAGCTGGCCAAGCTGGCCAAGCCACCCCAGCCCCAGGCCCCCGGCATGCGGCCCCGGCCCCGCAAGCCCCTAGTCGTGCCGTCGGGCAATCTGCACGTTCTCCAGCACACCCAGCGCATCCGGCACCAGGATCGCTGCGGAGAAGTACGTCGTCACCAGGTACGAGATGATCGACCGGTCGTCGATGCCCATGAACCGCACCGACAGCCCCGGCTCGTACTCCTCCGGCAGGCCGGTCTGGCGGAGGCCGATGACGCCCTGGTTGTCCTCACCCGTACGCATGGCGATCACCGAGCTGGTGTTCTCCTTGCTGATCGGGATCTTGTTGCACGGCAGGATCGGCACCCCGCGCCACGCCGGGACCGACTGCCCGCCGACGTCGACGTGGTCCGGGTACAGCCCGCGGGCGTTGAACTCCCGCCCGATCGCCGCGATCGTCCGCGGGTGGGCCAGGAACAGCTTCGTACCGCGCCGCCGGCACAGCAGCTCGTCCAGGTCGTCCGGGGTCGGCGGGCCGGAGTGGGTCTGGATCCGCTGCTTGAAGGCGGCGTTGTGCAGGAGCCCGAACTCCCGGTTGTTGACGAGCTCGTGCTCCTGCCGCTCACGCAGCGCCTCGATGGTCAGCCGCAGCTGCTCCTCGGTCTGGTTGTGCGGCCCGTTGTACAGATCGGCGACCCTCGTGTGCACGCGCAGCACGGTCTGCGCGAGGGAGAGCTCGTACTCGCGCGGGTTGAGCTCGTAGTCCACGAACGTACCGGGCAGCTCCGGCTCGCCCGTGTGGCCGGCCGACATCGCGATCTCGGCCTCGCCGTGACGGTTCTGCCGCTGGTGCGGCAGCGAGCTGAACTGCCGGATGTGGGCCTGGAGGTTCGGGGCGGTGCCCAGGATCGCGTCGAAGTCGGACCGGGTGAGGGTCAGCAGCGTGCCCGGGGTCTCGGCGGTGGCGGTGTAGTCCCACGTGCCCGCGCCGTCGAGGAGCGCGTGCTCGCCGAAGCGGTCGCCATCGGCGAGGACGGCCACGGCGACGTCCTCCCCGTACTTGCCCACCGAGGTCTGGTTGATCCGGCCGTGCGCGATCAGGTGAATCCGTTCAGCGGGAGTGCCGCGCTCGACCAGCACCTCGCCGGCGCGGAAGTCGCGCTGCACGCACCTGCTGGCCAGGGCGTTCAACACCTCCTCGTCGTCGAAGCCGCGCAGGAAGGCCAGTTCGCCGAGCTCGCGCGGGATCACGCGGACGTTGGCACCGTCCTGGACGAACTCGATGCGGCCGTCGCCGACGGTGTAGGTGAGCCGGCGGTTCACCCGGTAGGTGCCGCCCTTGGTCTCGACCCAGGGGAGCATCCGCAGCAGCCAGCGGGAGGTGATCTCCTGCATCTGCGGGGCGGACTTGGTCGTGCTGGCAAGGTTGCGGGCAGCCGCGGTGCCCAGGCTGGACTGCTGCTGCTCCAGCTGCGCCTCGGGGCTGATGTCGACGGTCATGCGGGCGAGCTCTCCTTCGCAAGGGCGGCGAACGGCGCACCTGCGCGTCACCGGTGGGGTGAAAAAGAGGATTGAGGAGTTAAGAGGATGATTGCCCGGGATTCGTGAATTACGTCCAGATCCCGGGGAACAGTAACGGCCGATGCGCCCGATCACGCTTGGCAGAGGGCAGGTTTACCTCGAAACGGTGATCTTGAGGTCGAAGGCGTTTACGCAGGCGAACAGCGACATTCAAGCCGGATCGAATGTGCAACCGAGGCGCGGAGCCGCCCACTCGGCCACCCGCCCCACCCGCCCCACCCACGCGCCCACGCGCCCACGCGCCCGCCCACCTGCCCGCCTCCAACCCCTTCCCTCCTCGGCAACACCCACCTAACCTGACGCATCGTCAGAGAAAGTGGTCCCGCGCCGCCCCAGGAGGCGATCGCACATGCTGCTGCAAGGGAAGACCGTCGTCGTCTCCGGCGTCGGGGCCGGCCTCGGGCACCAGGTCGCGGCCGCCGTCGTACGCGAGGGCGGGAACGCCGTGCTCGGCGCGCGCACGGAGGCGAATCTCGCCAAATCCGCCGCCGAGATCGACCCCGACGGCACCCACACCGCCCACCGCACCACCGACATCTCCGACGAGGCGCAGTGCGAGGCCCTCGCGGCCCTCGCCGTCGAGCGGTTCGGCGGCATCGACGCCGTCGTGCACGTCGCCGCCTGGGACTCCTACTTCGGCGGCATCCAGGACGCCGACTTCGGCACCTGGAGCCAGGTCCTCGACGTCAACCTCCTCGGCACCCTCCGCATGACGCGGGCCTGCCTCCCGTCCCTCAAAACCAACGGCGGCTCCGTCGTCATCATCGGCACCCAGTCCGCCGTAGCCGCTCCCAGCGAGGTCCGGCAGGCCGCGTACGCCGCCTCCAAGGGGGCGCTGACCTCGGCCATGTACTCCATGGCCCGCGAGCTCGGCCCGCACCGCATCCGGGTCAACACCGTGCTCCCCGGCTGGATGTGGGGGCCGCCGGTCCAGGCCTTCGTCACGTTCACCGCGCACTCCGAGGGCGTCCCCGAAGCCGAGGTCCGGGCCCGCCTCGCCCGGCGGATGGCGCTGCCCGACCTGGCCACCGACGGGGACGTCGCCGACGCCGCGGTGTTCTTCGCCTCCGACCGGGCCCGGGCGATAACCGGCCAGTCGCTGCTGGTCAACGCCGGTGAGCTGATGCGGTGAGGGCCGGGACGCACCCCGTCGCGGCGGGCCCGGATCGTATGCTCACGGCATGACCCCTTCGAGTGACGCCCCGAGCGACGCACCGAGCAACGCACCGAGCGGCGCCCCGACCCCGGACGCGGCGGGCCCCCGCCCGACCGGGAACGCGATGCGCCGCGCGCTCCGCCGCGCCCGCGACGGTGTCGCGCTCGACGCCGCCGAGGCGGCCGTGCTCCTGCAGGCCCGCGGCGCGGACCTCGACGACCTCGCCGCGTCCGCCGCCCGGGTCCGCGACGCCGGGTTGGCCGCCGCCGGCCGCCCTGGCGTGATCACGTACTCGAAGAGCGTGTTCATCCCGCTCACCCGCCTCTGCCGCGACAAGTGCCACTACTGCACCTTCGCCACCGTCCCCGGCAAGCTCCGCCGCGCCGGCCACAACATGTACATGTCCCCGGACGAGGTCCTCGACATCGCCCGCCGCGGCGCCGCCCTCGGCTGCAAGGAAGCCCTCATCACCCTCGGCGACAAGCCCGAGGACCGCTGGCCCGAGGCGCGCGCCTGGCTCGAGGCGCACGGCTACGACGACACCATCTCCTACGTACGCGCCATATCCATCCGGATCCTGGAGGAGACCGGCCTCCTCCCCCACCTCAACCCGGGCGTGATGTCCTGGGCGGACTTCCAGCGGCTCAAGCCCGTCGCCCCCTCCATGGGGATGATGCTGGAGACCACCGCCACCCGCCTGTGGTCCGAGCCCGGCGGCCCGCACCACGGCTCCCCCGACAAGGAGCCCGCCGTACGCCTGCGCGTGCTCGAAGACGCCGGCCGCTCCTCCGTGCCCTTCACCTCCGGCCTGCTCATCGGCATCGGCGAGACCTACGAGGAGCGCGCCGAGTCGCTGTTCGCGCTGCGCCGCACCGCCCGCGCCTACCACGGCATCCAGGAGCTGATCATCCAGAACTTCCGCGCCAAGCCGGACACGGCGATGCGCGGGATGCCGGACGCGGAGCTGGACGACCTGGTCGCGACCGTCGCCGTCGCCCGGCACATCATGGGGCCCTCCGCCTGCCTGCAGGCCCCGCCCAACCTGGTCGACGGCGAGTACGCCCGCCTCATCGGCGCCGGCATCGACGACTGGGGCGGCGTCTCCCCGCTCACCCCCGACCACGTCAACCCCGAGCGGCCCTGGCCGCAGATCGACCTGCTGGCCGAGCAGTCCGCCGCGGCCGGGTTCGAGCTGCGCGAGCGGCTGTGCGTGTACCCGGAGTTCGTACGGCGCGGGGAGCCGTGGCTCGACCCGCGGCTGCTGCCGCACGTACGGGCCCTGGCCGATCCGGACACCGGGCTCGCCCGGCCCGACGCCGAGGTCGTCGGACACCCGTGGCAGGAGCCCGAGGAGGCCTTCACCGCCGCCGGGCGCACCGACCTGCACACCGCCATCGACACCGAGGGCCGCACCGGCGACCGCCGCGAGGACTTCGACCACGTCTACGGCGACTGGGACGCCCTGCGCGAGGCCGCCGCCCCCGGCATGCTGCCCGAGCGCATCGACACCGACGTACGGGCCGCGCTCGCCCAGGCCGCCGACGACCCGACCCGGCTCAGCGACGCGCAGGCGCTCGCGCTGCTGCACGCGGACGGGCCGGCGCTGGACGCGCTGTGCCGGATCGCGGACGAGCTGCGGCGGGCGGTGGTGGGCGAGGACGTCACGTACATCGTCACGCGGAACATCAACTTCACCAACGTCTGCTACACCGGCTGCCGTTTCTGCGCCTTCGCGCAGCGGCGCACGGACGCCGATGCATACACCCTCTCCCTGGAGCAGGTCGCCGAGCGGGCCGCGCAGGCCTGGGACGTGGGCGCGGTCGAGGTGTGCATGCAGGGCGGCATCCACCCGGACCTGCCGGGGACGGCGTACTTCGACATCGCGCGGGCGGTCAAGCAGCGGGTGCCGGGGATGCACGTGCACGCCTTCTCCCCGATGGAAGTCGTCAACGGCGCGACACGGACGGGCATGTCCGTACGGGACTGGCTGACCGCCGCCAAGGAGGCCGGGCTCGACTCCATCCCCGGCACGGCCGCAGAGATCCTCGACGACGAGGTCCGCTGGGTCCTCACCAAGGGCAAACTGCCGACCGCGGACTGGATCGACGTGATCACCACCGCGCACGAGCTCGGGATCCGGTCCTCCTCGACGATGATGTACGGGCACGTGGACCAGCCGCGGCACTGGCTCGGGCACCTGCGGACGCTGGCCCGCATCCAGGAACGGACCGGCGGGTTCACGGAGTTCGTGACACTGCCGTTCATCCACACGAACGCGCCGGTGTACCTGGCGGGCATCGCCCGGCCCGGGCCGACGATCCGGGACAACCGGGCGGTGACGGCGATGGCCCGGCTGCTCCTGCACCCGCACATCACGAACATCCAGACGAGCTGGGTGAAGCTGGGTACGGAAGGCGCGGCGGAGATGCTCCGCTCGGGTGCGAACGATCTGGGCGGGACGCTGATGGAGGAGACCATCTCCCGGATGGCGGGCTCCGGCTACGGCTCGTACAAGTCGGTCCGCGACCTGGTGGCGGTGGCTTCGGCGGCCGGGCGCCCGGCCCGCCCCCGCACCACCCTGTACGGCGAGGTCCCGGCGGACCGGCAACGCGCCGCAGCCGCCTCGGACGGCCACCTCCCGCCACTCCTCCCCCTCGTGGACTGACCCCGGCCCGTGGGGGCACCGCCCCGCCAACCCGGCTCCGCCCGGACCCGCGCCTCAATCGCCGGCGGGGCTGGACTGGCCGGACCCCCGCCCCAGGTACAGGCAGAGCCGGCTGGACCCTTGGGGCTCCGCCCCAGACCCCGCGCCTCAAACGCCGGCGAGGCTGGATTGGCCGAGCCTCGGCTTCGAAGGCCGCGCAGGCTGGGCAAATCCAGCCCGCGCGGCGTTTGAGCGCACCGGGCGCGAAGCGCACGGAACGGGGTCCGGGGCGGAGCCCCGGTTTCTGGGGGCACCTCCCAGCGGTAGCTGGGGGAGAAGGGGCGGGGTGGGGAACGGGCTCCGCGCAGCGGCCCGGACGGAGCCGGCTCAGGCCCGGCCAGGGGGCAGCCGGCCCTGGGCCCGGCCGGGCCGTGGGTCAGCCGACCAGGAGGTCCTTCTTCAGCTGGGTCAGGTCGCGCGGGCTGACGGCCAACGCATCGTTGAGGTAGCGGTCGAAGGTGCCGTAGCGCGCCTTCACCTCCTCGTACCCGGAGTTCAGGTACTCGGGCCGCACGTCCAGCATCGGCTTGTACACGGCCCCCTGCTGCGCCGGCAGATGCGCCAGCACCGCGTCATTCGCCGCCCGCCGGTAGTCGTTGCTGGCCAGGTAATCCGCCATGACCGTCTCCTTCGGCACGCCGAGTGCCGTCAGCAACGCCGCCGCGCCCCACCCCGTACGGTCCTTGCCCGCCGTGCAGTGGAAGAGCACCGCGCGGTCGCGGTCCCGCTCCATGCCCTGGAACACCCCGGCGTACGCCGCCTTCCCGCCCTCCCCGGAGACCATCGCCTTCTCGGCGTCGACCATGGCCTTGGTCGCCTCCTCGGGCGTCCTCGGCATCGTCGCGAAGGCCCCCGAGCCGGCGAAGACGTCGGCGACGGTGTACGCCGCGCCCGCAGGCACCTTGTCGGGGTCCTTCGTACGCTCGCTCTCCATCCGCAGGTCGAAGACGTTGCGCACCCGCAGCCGCCGCAGCTTGGCCAGGTCGTTCTCGGTCAGCTTGTTCAGCGCGTCGGAGCGGTAGACCTCGCCCATCTTGACCCACTGCCCGCCGGCGGTCCGGTAGCCGCCGGCGTCACGGAAGTTGACGGCGCCCTCCAGTCGGATCAGCCGGTCGGCGAGGTGCAGCGAACCGCCCCGGGCCGGGTCGAAGTCGAACCACTGGCGGTCGGCGGCGGGCAGGCCGGTGACGACGGCGCGCCCCTCGGCCCCGCCCTTGGCGACGACCTTGCCGCCGGCCTTGACCTCGACCCGGCGGACCCCGGGCGCCTTCCACTGCAGGGTGTACGACCCGTCGGCCCCGGCGGTGACGGTGGCCTCCGTGAACGGGATGGCGTTCCGGTCGTGGTGGTGCCCGGCCCAGGGCAGGTCCCAGCCCGCGGAGGCGGCGGAGGCGGCGGTGGCGGCAGGGGCCACGACCAGGGAGGCGGTGAGCGCGCCGGTGACGGCGGTCGCCGTGAGGAATGCCTTCTTCATGCCGCCCAGGCTCCGGGCGTCCGCGGAACTCCGCGTGAACGGGACATGGCCGAAACCAGCCAGCTCGAAGGCAACTGACAAAACGTGCCACCAGCCATCCACCTGCGGTGATCACCACTGCCCGGCACACCACCGGCCCCCTGGAGCCCGTCCACAATCCGGCCTTTCTCCCCTCCCCCGCAGGACTCTCGACCGTCACCTTCCGCTTTTGATCAGGCATGTCCACTACAGTGCGCGCCAGAGCAAGCGGGGTCGGGGGGAGCACCATGGACACGGCGACGAGCGCAGCAGGAGCACACGCGGAAGCGGCGTCGGAACGGCCCGCACCCGCGGACACAGCGGCACCCGAGCCCGCATCCGCGCCCGCGCCCTCCCTGCCCGCGCCTCGTCCGCGCCCCGCCACCACCGCCGCCGCCCCGCCCGGGGCCACCCTCGGCGGGCGGTCCCCGCTCGCCACCGGCCTGTGGGGCCGCGCCGAGCAGCAGGACTTCCGCAGCCGGGTCCGCGGCACCCTCCTCGGCTCCGCGCTCGGCGACGCCCTCGGCGCACCCGTCGCCGGCCTCTCCCCCGACGCCATCCGCGAGGCCCACGGCCCGCACGGCCTGATCGACCCGGCCCCCGCCCACGGCCGCCGCGGCGCGATCACCTCCGTCACCCAGCTCACCCTGTTCACCGTCGACGGCCTCATCCGCGCCCACGTACGCCGCGACACCGGCGCCTGGCACCCGCCGACCGACGTCCACCGCGCCTACCTTCGGTGGGCCGCCACCCAGCACGACTGGGGCCCCGACGAACGCCGCAAGGACAACGGCTGGCTCGCCGGGCAGGAATGGCTCTACGCCCGCCGCGACCCTGACCGCAACTGCCTGACCGGCTTCGCCGACACCGTCCTCGGCACCCTGGCCAACCCCAAGAACCCCGCCGCCCGCGACGCCGCAGCCCCCGCCCGCTCCGCCCCGTTCGGCCTGCTCATCGGCTGGGAGCCCGCCCTCGTCCTGCAACTCGCCGTCGAGTGCGCCGCCCAGAGCCACGGCCACCCCACCGCCTACCTCGCCGCCGGCGCCTTCGCCGTCATCGTCCACGGCCTGACCCGCGGCGACACCCCCGACTCCGCCGTCCAGCGGGCGTTGGGCCTCCTCGGCTCCCGCCCCGGCCACCAGCCCGTCACCGACGCCCTCCAGCACGCCGTCGCAGCCGCCGCAGCAGGCACCCGCCCCACCCCGGGCCCCAGCACCGGGGCCCCCGACGCCGCGGCCCCCAACACCACGGGCCCCGACGGCACGACCCCGAATGCCGCGGCCCCCGCCGACACGGGCCTCGACACGGCCCCCGACGCCGCCGCCACCCTCGCCACCGCCGTCCACTGCGCGCTCGCCGCCACGGACGTCCCGAACGGCCTGCGCCTCGCCGTCAACCTCGGCGGCAACTCCACCGCCGCCGGCGCCATGTGCGGAGCCCTCCTCGGCGCCCTCCACGGCGAGACCGCCCTCCCGGCCGCCTGGCTCGCCGACCTCGAAGGCCGCGCCACCCTGCTGGAACTCGCCGACGACTTCGCCTTGGAGATGACCCAGGGCCCCGCCCTCCACACCCCGACCACCGCCGCCCCGGGCTGGCTGGCCCGCTACCCGCGCGCCTGACGGGCCGGGCCGGCGGATGGACCGGGCCGGCAGACGGCCGGGCTCGGGCGGCTGTCCGGCCGCGAGCGGTGTCGGACACAGGGGCGGGCGAGCCCGCCGCCCCCTGCCGCTCCCGCCCCGGACGCCGTAGCTTTGGCCGTACCACGCCACGGAGGTTGCCTCGCCCATGCGGATCGCCACGACCATCTTCCTGACCGACCGCTCCGTCACCCCCGTCCACCTCGCCCGCAGCCTCGAGGAACGCGGCTTCGCCGGGCTCTACCTGCCCGAGCACACCCACATCCCCGTCGCCCGCGACACCGCCGCGCCCATGGGCGGCGACCTGCCCGAGATGTACGGGCGCACCCTCGACCCCTTCGTCGCCCTCGGCCAAGCGGCCGCCGTCACCAGCCGCCTCGGCCTCGGCACCGGCATCACCCTCGTCGCCCAGCACGACCCCATCGGCCTCGCCAAACAGGTCGCCACCCTCGACCACCTCTCCGGCGGCCGCTTCACCCTCGGCGTCGGCTACGGCTGGAACGTCGAGGAAGCCGCCGACCACGGCGTCGAATGGCACACCCGCCGCGACCTCGTCCGCGACAAGATGGCCCTCATGCGGGCCCTGTGGGCCCCCGAACCCACCGCGTACGTGGGCCAGTACGCCTCCGTCCAGGCCAGCGCCGCCTGGCCCAAGCCGGCCCAGCCGCCCCGCGAGCTCGGCCCCGGCCAGCCCCTGCACGGCCCCCGCACCCTCCTCGGCGGCGCGGCCGGCCCGAAGCTCTTCGCCGCCGTCGCCGACCACGCCGACGGCTGGCTCCCCATCGGCGGCGGCGGCCTCACCGAATCCCTCCCGGTGCTGCGCCGCGTCTGGGAGGCCGCGGGCCGCGACCCGAAATCCCTCCAGGTCGTCCCGTACGCCGTCCGCCCCACCCCGGGCAAGCTCGCGCACTACGCGGAGCTGGGCATCGAGGAGGTCGTCCTCCAACTCCCCTCCGCGGAGGAGTCCGAGGTGCTGCGCACCCTGGACGACTACGCGCAGTACCTCTGAGGAGAGCCGCCGCACATGCCGGGCCAACGCAAACGCAAGCGCGCAAGGGAACGGGGGCTCCGCGAGTCGGAACTCCCGCCGGGCCACTGGGAACCGCTGTTCTCGACGCAGGACCAGGCTGAGCTGAGGGCGTACGTCCGCCGCCTGCACGAGGAGCGCACGATCACCGACCCGCGCCTGCTCCGCATCGACATGTTCTGCGGCCGCCTGCGCCACCCGACGACCCACCGGATCAGCGTCTACGTCCCGGACCAGCCGACCGCGGCCGCCCCGTAGCAGTCGCGTCCAGGCCGGAGCCGAGGGCTACGCGCCGACGCCCTCCACCAGCAGCTTTGCCGCCAGCGCCGCGCCGTCCGTGCGGAACGCCCCGGAGACCGCTGCTGCCCGTGCCCGCGTCTGTGGGGTCAGGGCCGTCTGCAGGGCCGCCGACAGGGACTCGACCGTCGGGGTCGGGCCCTCGTGGGCCGCGCCGATGCCCAGGTCGGCCACGCGGCCGGCGAAGTAGGGCTGGTCCGCGCCCTGGGGGACCACCACCTGGGGCGCGCCGGACCAGGTGGCCGTCGTCGTCGTGCCCGCGCCGCCGTGGTGGATGACGGCGGCCGCCCGACGGAACAGCGCCTGGTGGTTGACCTCGCCGACGGCGAAGCAGTCGTCCTGGTCGTCGATCAGGGCCAGGTCGGCCCAGCCGCGGGAGATGACCACCCGGCGGCCCTGCGCGCGGATCGCCTCGATGGCCACCCGGGCGACGTCCTGCGGATCCCGCATCGGGATGCTGCCGTAGCCGACGTACACCGGGGGCGTGCCGGCGTCCAGGAACTCCACCAGTTCCGCGGGGAGCGGTCGTTCGTCGGGCAGGACCCACGCCCCCGTCTGCAGGACCTCGAGGTCGGCCGGCTGCTGCCACGGGGCCAGGGCCGGGTCCGCGGCCAGCCACGGCCGGTCGGTGAAGACGTGGTCGCGGATGTCGTCCAGGGGGGCGAGGCCGATCGACTCGCGGTAGGTGTTGATCGGCTCACCGAACACCGCCTGCACGTCCTCGGCGTCCTGGTCCCACAGCGCGCGGTTGTCGGTCACGTCCGGCGGGAGCGGCCGGCCCGGGCGCGGGATCGGCGGGTGGTGCGGCGACGGCAGGCTGACGGGCTGGTAGCTCGCGTACACGTACGGGATGCCCAGCTGTTCGGCGGCCGCCCGGACACCTGCCACGGCGGGTACGAGACCGGTCGCGACCAGTACGTCGAACCCCTCGGCCACTGCCGTGACGTTCTGGTGGAACGCGGCGACCAGCTCGGCCGCACGCTTGGGCACGCCGCCCGCGGTCGGCGGGACCTTGCCGGTCACCAGGTCGCGCACCGACTTGCCGGTCGGCACCATCTTCACTCCGACGACGGCGAGCCGCTTCTCGAACTCCTCGTCCGTCGGCGCGCAGACCAGCACCTCCGCGCCGAGCTCCTGCAGCCGTACGGCGAGCCCCACCAGCGGCTCGACGCCTCCGCGGGAGTCGTAGGCAGACAACAAAACGCGCATGAAGTGCTCCCGTTTCCGCAGTCCTTGATCTTGATCGCGATTCTGCGGTACGCCAGGGGCCTTGCCGCAAGCCCCCTGGCGCGCTATACGTTGAGAGCGGCGGGAAGCGGCAACTACCTTTCCGCCCCGCCTCCTTGGCCACTCCTACCGCCAGAACTGCGCCAGGGCCGCCTCCTTGTACGGGCTCGGGCTGACGCTCAGTTCGCCGGCGAACGGGCGGTCCAGGACCATCACCAGCAGCAGGCTGAAGCCGATCAGGGCCGCCACCGCCGAGACGAACAGCAGCTGCATCCTCAGACTGCGCAGCCCGAACAGGAACGTGAGCGGGAGGATGACCAGCGCGCCTCCGTACACCAGCACCTGCAGCAGCATCGGCAGGGACGTACTGGCCATGTCGATGCGGGCCCGGCGCTGGGCGGCGACGTCGTTCAGGCGGCCCGCAGCCTCGTCGTAGAAGGTCTCGCTGCGGTGGCCGGTGGGCTCGTACGCCTGGAGCGCCTTGTACAGGCCGTGCGTCTGTTCGGCGGTCGCGTCGTAGCTGGGGCGGCCCTCGCGCATCAGCGGCCACTGGACCTCGACGACGGCGTGGACGTAGTCGCCGACGGCGTGTTCCACGCGGGCGCGGTCGGTGGGCGGGAAGGCCTCGGCGCTGCGGACGATCAGGGCGAGGTCGGTGGCCTCCGTGGCGACGGTGGTCTGGGTGTTCTCGAGTTGGGTCCAGAGGGTGACGACGACGAACGCGAGGATGATGCCGTAGATCGCGCCGAACATGCCGAGGGCGACGCCGACCATCTCGTTGTGCTCGCCGCCCGCGAGGTGCGGGAAGCGGCGGCGGGCGGCCAGGCTGCCGGCCGCGGCGAGGCCGACGAAGCCGCCCACCAGGATGAGGCCCAGGGTGAAGGTCGAGAAGGTGTTGAGCAACCAGAGGATCATGCGCTGATCAACGACCCACTCGGGTTGAGGGCCCGGGGTAACCGGGTTACCCGGGCTGGCCGGCTTAGTGGACCCCGGGCGCCTGCGGCAGGCCCTGCAGGGCCGTGCCCGTACCCGCGAGCGAGGAGTCCGTGGACTTGGCGGCCGCGCCGGCCGCGCTCGCCGTCACGCCCAGGGCGGTGCGGGTGTCCTGCACGGCGTGGCCCGGGTGGTCGACGATGTCGCCGACGCGCTTGGCGAGGGGGGCGATGGCCTGGCCGCTGACGGCTTCGCCGTTGGCGGTGGCGGTGGCGTCGGCGTGGGCGGCTCCGGCGGCGAGGGCGAGGGCGCCGGAGGACAGGGCGAGGGCGGCGAGGCTGCGCTTCATGGCGTTGGCGTTCATGCCCTGGTGAACGACCTGCCGGGGGCGGGGGTCACCCCCGGGTCGGCGTGTCGCGCCCGCTGCACCCCGTTCGGGCTCGGGCTCGGTCCTCCTCCGACGTTCAGCCCGGCCAGACGATCGACTGCACCTCGCTGTACGCGTGCAGCGCGTACGAGCCCACGTCCCGGCCGACCCCCGAGCGCTTGAAGCCGCCGAACGGCGCCTCCATGTTCCGCCCGATCGTGTTCACCCCGACCCCGCCCGCCCGCAGCCGCCGCGCCACCCGGAAGGCGCGCGCCGCGTCCCCCGACCACACGTAGCTCAGCAGCCCGTAGTCGCTGTCGTTGGCCAGGGCGACGGCCTCGTCCTCCCCGCCGTCGAACGGGACGACCACCACCACCGGCCCGAAGATCTCCTCCCGGACCACCCGCATCCCGCTGGTGCAGTCCACCAGCAGCGTCGGCGCCACGTAGAAGCCGCCACCGCCGCCCACCACGGGGCGCTCCCCTCCGTACGCGAGGCGCGCCCCCTCCTTGCGCCCGATCTCGATGTACGACTCCACCCGGTCCCGGTGCGCCGCCGAGATCACCGGGCCGACCACCGTGCCCCGCTCGGCCGGGTCGCCGACCTTCATGTACGCGAGGTAGCCGGTCAGCTTCTCCACCAGCTGGCCGTACACCGATCGGTGGACGATCACCCGGGTCGGGGCGGTGCAGATCTGCCCGCTGTAGAAGGAGAAGGTGGTGCCGATGCCGGCGACCGCAGCGTCCAGGTCGGCGTCGTCCAGCACGATCGCCGCGCCCTTGCCGCCGAGCTCCATCAGCTGCCGCTTCATCGTCCGGCCGCAGACCTCGGCGATGCGCTGCCCGACCGCCGTCGACCCGGTGAAGGACACCATGTCCACGTGCGGGGAGGCCACCGCGGCCTCCCCGACCTCCACCGACTGCCCGCCGACCACGTTCACGACGCCGCGCGGGACCCCGGCCTCGGCCAGCGCCTCCGCCACCCGGAACACCGACAGCGGGTCCTGCGGGGCCGGCTTGACCACCACCGTGTTGCCCATGGCCAGGGCGGGGGCCACCTTGCCCGCCGGGTTGGCCCACGGGTTGTTGTACGAGGTGATGCAGGTGACCACGCCGACCGGCTGGCGCACCTCCAGCGCGCCCAGGATGCCGGCCCGCCCCATCGGCCCGGCCTCGGTGACCTGCGGCGGCAGGCCCCGCTCCACCGGTTCCAGGGCGCCCTTGGCGTACCGCCGGAAGCGGGCCACCCCGACACCGACCTGCATGCCGCGGGCGATCGCCGTCGTGGCACCCGTCTCGGCGCGGGCCAGCTCCGCCCACGGCTCGTACCGCTGCTGGATGATGTCCGCGGCCCGGTCCAGGACTGCCGCCCGCTCCTCCGGCGGGGTGCGCGCCCAGCCCTCGAAGGCCTCGGCGGCCGCCGCGGCCGCCTCCAGGACCTGGGCGGGCGAGGCCTCGGGGGCCAGGCCGACCACCGACTCGTCGGCCGGGTTGACCACCTCGTAGTGGCCGCCGGCCGGCTCCACCCAGTCACCGCCGATGAAGAGGCGCTGCGGCCCCGCTGCCGCTCCCGTTCCCGTTTCCGCCGTCATCGGGTGCTCACCGTCCGCGTGTCGCGGCCCGAGCGCAGCACGGTGCCCGGGACCGCGCCCGTCACCTCGTCGTCGCGGACCGTCTCCACGCCGTTGACCCGTACCGACACGATGCCGACCGCCCGCGCGTCCAGCCGCGGGCTGTTGCCCGGCAGGTCGTGCACGAGCGTCGCCGGGCCGGCGTCGATGCGCTCCGGGTCGAAGAGCACCAGGTCCGCGTGCCAGCCCTCGGCGATCCGGCCGCGCTCGCGCAGCCCGAACAGCTGCGCCGGGTCGTCGGTGAGCATCCGTACCGCCTGCTCCAGCGGCAGCAGCTTGCGACCGCGCAGGCAGTCCCCGAGGAAGCGGGTCGTGTACGGGGCCCCGCACATCCGGTCCAGGTGCGCGCCCGCGTCGGAGCCGCCCAGCATGACGTCCTCGTGCTGCCAGGTCTCGGCGCGCAGGGCCCAGCTGGCCGGGTCGTTGTCGGTGGGCATCGGCCACAGGACGGTGCGCAGGTCGTCGTTGGCGCAGATCTCGACCAGGCACCGGAAGGGGTCCTGGCCGCGCTCGGCGGCGATGTCGCGCACGACGCGGCCGCTGAGCCCCTCGTTGTCCTTGCTGTACGTGTCGCCGATGACGTAGCGCCCGAAGTCGGCCAGGCGGCGGAACACCCCGGCCTCCTTGCTGTCGGCGCGGCGCAGCATCTCCGCCCGGACGGCGGGGTCGCGCAGCTTCGCGATCCGCTCGGGCACGGGCAGGCCGAGGACCTCGCCCCAGCCGGGGATCAGGTTCAGGGCGCAGAACGTTCCGAGCGACATGTTCATGGGGGTGAGGATCGGCATCGTGAGCGCGACGATGCGGCCGCCGGCCTTGCGGGCGCGCTCGCTCGGGACGAGCTGGCGCGGGACGCGTTCGGGGACGGCGGCGTCGATGGTGAGGACGTTCCAGTTGAGGGGGCGGCCGGCGGCGGCGGACATCTCCACGAAGAGGTCGATCTCGGCGTCGGAGAACTGGTCCAGGCAGCCCGCGACGATCGCCTCCAGCTGGGTGCCCTCGTGCTCGCCGACCGCCTCGGAGAGGGCGAGCAGCTCGGCGGGGCCGGCGTGGCGGGAGGCGACGGGGGCGCCGTCGCCGTCGGAGTGGGTGGAGGACTGGGTCGTGGACAGGCCCCAGGCGCCGGCGGCCATGGCGTCGTGGAGCAGGTCGACCATCCGGCGGAGCTGGGCGGGGGTGGGATCGCCGCCGACCGCGTCCTCGCCCATCACGTACCGGCGCAGGGCGCAGTGGCCCACCATGAAGCCGGCGTTGACGGCGATGCGGCCCTCCAGGGCGTCGAGGTACTCGCCGAAGGAGGACCAGGACCAGTCCACGCCCTCCTCCAGAGCGGCCAGCGCCATCCCTTCCACCTTGCTCATCATGCGGCGGGTGTAGTCGGCGTCCTGGGGGCGGTCCGGGTTGAGGGGGGCCAGGGTGAAACCGCAGTTGCCGCCGGCGACGGTGGTCACGCCGTGGTTCATGGAGGGGGTGGCGTACGGGTCCCAGAAGAGCTGGGCGTCGTAGTGGGTGTGCGGGTCGACGAAACCGGGGCAGAGGACGAGGCCGGTGGCGTCCTCGGTGGTGCGGGCGTCTTCGGTGACGGTGCCGGGGGCGGCGATCACGGCTATGCGGCCGCTGCGCAGGCCGACGTCTGCGGGGTGGGCGGGGGCGCCGGTACCGTCCACGACGGTCGCGCCCTTGATCAGGTGGTCGAGCATGACGGTGACGTCCCTTCGCTGTGATGTCCTGCCCCCTGGGCCCCGCCCCAGCCCCCGCGCCTCAATCGCCGGCGGGGCTGGATTGGCCGGACCGCGGCCTCCCACCGGGCGGTTGGGCCCCGCTTCGAGCGCCAACCGGGCTTGCCCGGCCCGGCTTCGCAGCGGGGGTCCGGCAATTGCAGCCTCGCCGGCGTTTGAGGCGCGGGGTTTGGGGCAGCGCCCCGAGAAACCCGGCTCCGCCGGGCACCGGGCTCCGCCCGGACCGGGGGGGGGCGCGCCCCGCCGCGGGGGGGGGGCGGGGGCCCCGCCCCCGCGGGGGGGGGGGGGGCGGGGCCCGGG